>CBDAUW010000001.1:0-40512 GCA_965200705.1 Bryobacterales bacterium
AGTCCGAGTCACTGCCGCCACCCGTGCCGGCAAGCCAAGTCCGCAGGACATCGCGGGCAGCATCTTCGAGGGCGGCATGAGCGGCACTGGCGACAACGCCGGCATGCACGCCAGCGGCACGTGGTCTGCCAGCGACCGACACGGAAGCTCCAGCGTCTGTCCGGACTGCGGCTTCGATGCGACCGGATCGCCCCCGGTCTAGGCCAAGTTTGCCACCCCATTTCATCAGTCGTTTGCAATGAGCACATTGCGGTCGCGGAATCAGGCGTGTGGCACTGCAGTCCGTGCATTTTCCCTTCGTCGTCTGGGCTGGACGACCAGCTTGCGGACCCCGCCCGGCGAGGCGTCCACGTCCAGCCGCTCGTGGATCGCCCGCTGTCAGGACTCGGCCTGCGTCGCCTTGCGTGCGGGCAGCACGCGTCCGTCCGCCTGGCGGAAGACCGCGGTCACCCGCCGCTGGCCCGCCAGGCGACGGCACAGCGTTGTCCAGCGGGCCGTCTCCCCGCCCGCCCGCAGGCGCTGCCGGACCACCTGGACCAGCTGGCAGGCGAGCACCGACAGGCACAGGTGGCCCGCGCCGCGCGCGGGCCTGCGGTGGTGGATCGGGCGCAGTCCCAGTGCGCTCCCGAGGGAGCGGAGGACGGCCTCCAGGTCGGTCCGCGTCACGCAGGTGCGCCACAGCCGCTCGGCGTCCCAGCCGACGCTGTGGGTGCGCAGGCCGTGGACCCCGGGATGGGTCGCCCCGCTGCCCTCCAGCGGCTGCCGTTCCCAGGCCACCGCCGTCGCGTTGCGGCCCCTGTCGTCGGCCTGCACGTCGATCGCGTCGTGCGGGGCGGCGGACGGATGGCGGGCCTGCAGCCGTCCGATGCGCTGCCAGACCCAGCGTGAGCGGCGGACAGTCGTGGCGCTTCTCCCTGGAATGGCCGCGGCGGGCCAGCGGCTGCCGGTCCGCGCCGCCCTCGAAGCACGTGTTGGTGAGGTCGTACAGGGTGACGGTGGGCTGCAGGTCGAACAGGTCGGCGGCGCGCTGGAAGAGACGCGTCTCGATGGTGGCGCAGCAGGCGGTCGCTGGCGCGCTGCAGGGCGTTCCGGCCCATGGTCTCGCAGTCGCAGCCAGTGCCACGCGGCGCGCTCGGAGGCCGGCGCGGCCATGCGGCCGACGAGGCTGCCGAGGACGACGGCGCGCTGCGGACCGGACAGGCCCAGCTCCTCGAGCAGGGACGGGACGGCGGACGGAGCTGCCGCATGGCCCACAGGGCGACGTGCTCGACGCCGACCGAGCGCGGGCGGACCAGCTCCAGGCAGCCGCCGACGACCCGCGGCAGATCGGCCGACGGGTCGTCGGCGCCGTCGGCTGGGGGCGCCGGGCCCACGGGGGAGACGCCGGTCTGCACCAGCTGGGCGGCGCTGCGCTGGGCCTCGTCCTCGACCGCGGGGCAGCAGGCCCCGAACTCGAGGGACCGCTGGGGGGCGAGGATGCGCTCGACGCGGGCGCACAGCGCCGGCCAGTCCTCGCGCGGCAGGGCGAAGTGACGGCCGAGGTTGAGCAGGGTGCGCTGGCGCACCCTGGAGCCGCAGCGGACGGAGCGGACGAGGCGGTGGGTGAAGTGGGACTCCTGGCCCTTGGCGCGGGGGCGAGTGGGGGTCCGGCGGACGAACAGGCTCCGATGGGAGCAGGCCCTGGGAGGGGAGTCAGGGAACTGTAAGTTATTAGGGCACTGCATTGGGGGTTTCAGGAGGCTGACCATTGAAAATCAACGACTTGCAGCGCAAAACACGCCGAATTCGGCCAAAATCGCTCCTCGCTTGGCAAACTTGGGTCAAGAGCGAACTGGGACCGCGCCCGATTCACCACCGCAGGCCCGTGCGCAGCGCGGGCCGCCTGTGCCTGTCGGTGCTCGCCTGCCAGCTGGACGACGCTGCGCGGTCGCCTGGCGGGCCAGCAGCGGGTGACCGCGGTCTTCCGCCAGGCGGACGGACGCATGCTGCACGCGCGCAGTAGGGCGACGCAGGCCGAGTCCTGGCAGCGGGCGATCCACGAGCGGCTGGGCGTGGACGCCTCGCCGGGCGGGGTCCGCAAGCTGGTCGTCCAGCCCAGACGACGCAGGGAACATGCACGCAATGCAGTGCCACACGCCTGATTCCGCGGCCGCAATGTGCTCATTGCAAACAACTCATGCAATGGGGTGGCAAACAGGGGCTGGGGGCTCGACTGCGGCTGTGAGATCGCGGGGAAGAAGTGCCTTGAGTCCTTGCCTGAGGCCGTGGCTGGGGGCGACCGTGGCACAGCCACGGCCAAGCAGGAGAGAGCGGGACGGCTGTCCAGGCGCCGCCCGCGTGAGGGGCTCGAAGCGAAGCTCCGGGCCTTGGAAGCCAATGTCGGAGAGGAGCCCGGAGGCTTCGCGCAGCAGGACACGGACTGGCTCGCCGCACACGCGGCGCCGCATGCAGCGGCGCCGCCCGCGTGCGACTGGCGCCGCTCCCCGTCCGCTGGCAGCAGGGCGCCGCGACGGGGCGTTGGCGCGCAATGGCTGGGTGGCCGACGGCGATGGCGGCGGTTGCGCGCCGGTCCGGGCATGCCCGGGTATACAATGCGAGCGTGCCGGAGCGGGGAGGCGACGGTGCGCGCGGGCTTGTCGACCAGCAAGTGGTGGTGCCCGTGGCGCAGCCGCGGCGGGTGACGTGGCGGCCTCCGCAGACGGTCCCGGAGGCTGTCGAATACCCTAGTTCGGACGGGCGTCCCGTGGCGGAGAACCAGAGGCAGCGGCGGGCGCTGGACGCGATCCTGCCTGCCTTGGAGCACCATTTCGCGTGGCGCGAGGACGTGCTGGTGGGCGGCGACCTGCTGATCTACTACGAGAAGGGCAATCCGGACGTCAGAGTGGCGCCGGACGTCTTCGTGGCGCTCGGCGTGCGGCGGGAGCCGCCGCGGGACTCGTACCTGGTGTGGAAGGAGGGGAGAGTGCCGCAGTTCGTGCTGGAGGTGGCGTCGCGGTCCACCGCGGACAACGACCGGACGCACAAGCGGGAGCTGTACCAGTGGCTGCAGGTCGAGGAGTACTGGCTGTACGACCCGAGCGGGGGGCTGCACGAGGTGCGGCTGCAGGGGCTGCGGCTGCAGGGGGAGCGCTACGAGGAGATTGCGGCGGAGAGCGGAGGTGCCGGGGAAGTGCGCCTGCGCAGCGCCGTTCTCGGACTGGAGATGGTGTTCGACGGGGAGAGGCTGCGGCTGTGGGATCCCGGGGCGAAGCAGTACCTTGAGTCCCTGCCTGAGGCCGTGGCCAGGGGTGACCGTGCCACAGCCAGGGCCGAGGAGGCGGACGCCAGGGCGGAGAAGGAGAGGGCGAGGGCCGAGGAGGCGTACGCCAGGGCCGAGGAGGCGGACGCCAGGGCGGAGAAGGAGCGCCGCCTGCGCGAGGGGCTCGAAGCGAAGCTCCGGGCCTTGGAAGCTAGGCCGGAGAGGAGGCCGGAGGCCTCGAACCTCGAGACATAGACCTGCCTGCCCTGCCACGGCGTGCGGAGCACGGGTCGGGGAGGGGGCGTTCAGGCGACCTTCCCGATGAGCGCTGGCATGTCCTGCCGGGCGTCGAAGAGTTCCACCACGGCTTCCTAGCCCCAGTTCGCCAAGCGAGGAGCGATTCTGGCCGAATTCGGCGTGCTTTGCGCCGCAAGTCGTTGGTTTTGGCTCAATTCGCGAAACGTGTGCATTGGGGTGCCAAGGAGGCGAGTAGGCAGGCCCGCGGGGAGGGCTGGCTGGCCAGACCGATCTCCTGATACCAGCGCAGGTAGTTGCCGAGGCACTTCGTCGCCACGCCGTGGAACGGCAGCAGGAACTCCGCCTGCACGTCGATCGCGTCGTGCGGGGCGGCGGACGGATGGCGGGCCTGCAGCCGTCCGATGCGCTGCCAGACCTTCTCCACGCGCCTGGTCGTGCCCTGGCGCGACAGGCTCTCGTGCAGCGTCCGCAGAGCCGTCTCGAGGCGCGCGCCGGCCTGCCCCGCCATCGCCCGCTCCTTCGCCGCCTGCTGCGCGGACGCGCAGCGCAGGCGCGTCTCACCGTTCCCGTCCGTCTCGGCGCAGGCCAGCACGCGCTGCCCGCCGGCGGTGCCGATGGCCACCGCCCGGCTCTCGTCGAAGACGCGCCACCGCTCGCGGCTGGCCACCAGGCACTGGTGGCCCCGCTCGCGCAGCCAGGCGACGTTCCCCTCCGTGGCGAGACCCCTGTCGAGCACGACGGCCGCCTCGGGCGGCGCGTCCAGGGCCGTCGGCATGGCCTGCAGCGTGCCGCCCTCGAAGCACGTGCTGGTCCGGTCGTGCAGGGTGACGGTGGGCTGCAGGTCGAACAGGTCGGCGGCGCGCTGGAAGAGACGTGTCTCGATCGTGTCGCGGTGGCGCGGCAGGCGGTCGCTGGCGCGCTGCAGGGCGTTCCGGCCCATGGTCTCGCAGTCGCAGCCGAGCAGCTCGCCCAGGGCGCTGCGCACCGGACAGGCCCAGCTCCTCGAGCAGGGACGGCGGACGGAGCTGCCGCATGGCCCACAGGGCGACGCGCTCGACGCCGACCGAGCGCGGGCGGACCCGCTCCAGGGAGTCGACGCCGACCCGCGGCAGGGTGGCGCTGCGCTGGGCCTCGTCCTCGACCGCGGGGGAGCAGGCCCCGAGCTCGAGTGAGCGCTGGGGGGCGAGGATGCGCTCGACGCGGGCGCACAGCGCCGGCCAGTCCCCGTGCGGCAGGGCGAAGTGACGGCCGAGGTTGCGCAGGGTGCGCTGGCGCACCCTGGAGCCGCAGCGGACGGAGCGGACGAGGCGGTGGGTGAAGTAGGGCTCCTGGCCCTTGGCGCGGGGGCGAGTGCGGGTCCGGCGGACGAACAGGCTCCGATGGGAGCAGGCCCTGGGACGGGAGTCAGGAAATTGTAAGTCATTAGGGCACTGCATTTGGGGTTTCAGGAGGCTGGCCATTGCAAGCCAACGACTTGCAGCGCAAAACGCACCGAATTTAGCCAAAACGCTCCTCGCTTGGCGAACTTGGGCTAGGTGATTTCGCGCCGGGAGGCGAAGCCAGTATGCGTCAATAGTGGGAAGATGGCACTCGCCATCTTTGCCAGCCGCCCCGTCAGGTCACCTGTGCGGTTTCCGCCGGTGGGTCGCTTGGTGCTTAGGTCGAAGTGCGCGTGGCCGACAAAGCTGGCATGGAAACCTAGTCGAAGCCGGAATCCATGGAGTCGACCATTCGCATCGGATGCTCGGTGGGACGGCGCTGCGCTAGATCACTCGCTCTCCTGGCAGCCGTCGCATCCGCGGTGGCATCGGCCGAAGAGCCAGCTCTTCCGTTCGCGATGGACGAGCGGCTGACATACAAAGTCGCGTGGCCAAGCGGCTTGGAGGTGGGCACTGCCGAGTTGCGGGTGCGCCCGTCTGATCGCGGCTGGCAGTTCGACATGACGCTGCGCGCCAGCCTGCCGGACTTCGAGGTCGACGACACGTTCGTGTCACGCACGAACGCGGACCTTTGCTCTGTCGAGTTCCGTAAGCACGTACGCCATGGCAAGAAGCGCGCAGACGAAATGCTGCGCTTCGGCGAGAGGGCCGTCGAGCGAGCGAACCTCGATCCGATCCGCCGCGAAAGGCCCGGCGTAACCGGGGCATCTGCCTGTGCCAAGGACGCACTGGCTTCGCTGTACTTCGTGCGACGTGACCTAGCGGCTGGCCGGATACCGCCTCCAGAGGACGTGTTCTTCGGAGCCCGCTATCGTCTACGACTCGAGTACAAGCGGACCCATTGGCTCCCATGGGGCGACGAACGACGCCATGCGGACGAGATCGAGGTCGATGTGCGCGGTCCTTCCTCGCGACACCGCTTCCAGGCGTTCTTCGGCCAGGACGAGGCACGCACTCCGCTGCTGGTTCAGGTTGAGTTCGAAGACCGCGTGTTCAGCATGCGTCTGGTGGAGTAGCGCCGCGACGCGTGGCGCGGTTCACCAGAGGAACCGCAGCTGAAACCGAAACGTCCTTCCGTCGTTCAGGGTGTTGTTGATCTGCCCGAAGCTGGGCGAGGTGAGTGACTTGGTCGGCTCGGCGAACTGGGGCGTATTGAAGAAGTTGATCGACTCAGCGCGGACTTCGAGAGCGCGTTCGGCCGCGATCGGGAAGCGCCTAGAGAGCGAGGCGTTGACGTTTGCGATCTTGCCCTTGCGGAACGTGTTGCGGCCGAGGCTGCCGGCCTGCTCCATTGGGGCCTGTATGTAGCGGAACGCGCTGGCGGGCAGCTGCGACTCCGACGTGTCGGGCGAACCGACGATGTTGCCCAGAATGTTCGAGTCCAGCAGCATCGGACGGTCGCGCCGCCGACCATCGATGTTGCCGAAGCCGGGACCGTCGGATCCGGACTCCACAGTGAATGGCGTGCCGGACTTGAGTAGCCCGACGGCCGAGATGCTCCAGCCGCCAAACACCCGTGCTGCCAAGCTGCCCGCGGAGAACTTCGGCAGCGAGTAACTTCCCTGCACCAAGAATCCGTGCGGCTGGTCGAAGTCGCTGAGGGCTTTCAGGTCCCGATGAGACTCGCCCTCCATCTGGCTGACTGCCGCGCGGGCGTCAGGGCCCGATGCCGTGTTGGTGTAGGAGCCGCCGAGGTCGATCGACTTGCTCAGCCAGTACGAGGCGTTGAGGGAGAGGCCCCGCCAGCTCGGCGCCGCGATCGTCACGCGACCAGCGTCGTAGTAGGCACGCGAGCCGTTGTGTATGAACAGATGCTCGAAGATGCTCTGGTCGGCCCGGCGGGCGTTGATGTTGCGCACGGTCGAGACCATGCCCGGCACCTCGCGGGCTCGGTTGAGAAAGTAGGTGATGATCAACTTGTGTGCGCGGCTGCCGGCGTAACCCAACTGCAGACGCCAATCTGCACCTAGCCGGCGCTCCCAGCTGAAGCTGTATTGGTGCACGTAGGGCACTGTGAGATCTGGCCCCGCCTCGACCTTGCTGGAGCGGGCCGTGGGATCAGTTACCGGACCGCCGATGAAGGACCGGTGTGAGACGAGATCGGGGCGCGGGATCACCGCTGTAACGAGGTGCGGCGGGTTCAGACGCTCCTGACCGTAGGTGACGGGAAAGATCTCGCCGTAGTGCGTGCCGTAGGCACCACGCATCACGCCCGCCTCTCCAGGCAGTCGATAGGCGAAGCCAAACGATCCGGCGAAGTTGTTGAGGTCCGAGTCCATGGCCAGATCACTGCGGCCGGTTACGTCATGGGGGCGGCTAAAGGGCTCGTACCGGACACCGACGTGCAGAGTCAGGCGATCCGTGGTCTGCCAGCGGTCACCTAGGAAGAAGCGGTTGTGCCAGTTCCGAAAGCCACGGTAGGTCGAGCCGTTGGAGACGATCATCACCTGCGGCAGCCCGAGCCGCAGGTTCGTGATCGCGTCGTTGCCGAAGTTCGCCCGGAACAGCAGGATGCCTCTGGCAGCATCGGTCTCGTCGCTGTTGTACTGGAGTCGAGTCAGAGCGAACCCGGCAGTGATCTCGTGCTTCCCCCGAGTGTGGCGAACAGTCGCGCCGTGGCGGAATCGGTTCTGTGCGCGGTCGATCGGGATGTTCGGGAAAGGACCGAGTACCGTGAGTGCCTCGCCCGTCATGATCGGGCCCACGGCTCCAGTGGCGGGAAGCAGCAGCGTGCCCAGACGGTCGAATCCCATGGAGGCCTGCAGCGTTGTGGACGGGGTGAACGACCGGCTCCATGTCATGCGTGCGGAGTGCGACCGATTGTCTGTGTCCGGGTTCTGCCCCCTCACCAGTTGGAAGGCATCGACGTTCTGAGCAGTCCAGGCATGGCGCAGCGCTAGTTTGCCGCCGAACGCGTCCCTGTCGAGCTGTAGCCGCGCTGTATCGGTGTTGATCCGCTGGATGCTGTTGGTGTTGTGGGCGCGTGCCGCGATGTCCGGTCGGTTGGGAGCCTCGTTCGGGTAGGCTTCGATGAACCGGCTAATGATGGCCCGCACTGCCGGATCCTTGGCCAACGGCTCCCGCTCCTCGGGTAGCGGGATCAGGACGTTGCCGTTGACGTTTCCGCGGATCTTGTTCTGGGAAACCCCCATCGTGAGATCACCTAGCGGACCGGCGGGCACAGCTAAGTTGACGCCGTAGAAGTTCTCGCGGGCGGGCTTGACGCCGCCGACTTGGAAGAACGACCGGGCCGAGAAGACGCTGTTGTTGTGCCGCCACGACGCATCGCCGTGAAACCCTGAAACGGGAGCTGGACGGGTGTGCACTGGTGGAGTCGGCGGCTTGCCGTATTCCGAGCCGAACCACCCACGGTCGACCTCGAACGTCTCCACCAGCGTGGCCGTCGTGCCAAGCCGGATGTTCAGCTCCTTCAGCGCGTTGTTGTCGACGAGATTGAACTGTACGTTCTCGTTGCGCCGGCTCTCGCCGGACTCCGAGGCGGTCTCGCCCAGCAGGTTGATCTCCGTGCGGCCCTCGGCCTGCGAATCGGACTCGACGGCATCAGCCACCTCGTCCGCGGGCCTGTCTTCCGTTGACGGCGTGGTCTCGGGCTGCTGCGCGGTCGCGATGGAGAGCGTCGTGCACGCCAGTGCAAGCGCAACGCGGCCCGCCCCCACCATTGGATACCGCACTGCGTACCCATGCTACCAGCGAGGTCAGGAGGCCCAAGGCCCTCCTATGCTGTCGGTCACTGTCCGAGTGCAGCAACAAGGCCATTTTGTCGGTTGGAGCAGACACTGTGAACGCCGCCAGGCACTCTTGAAACTGGGGTGCGGAGCAGGGCTTGACAGGCCGTCCCCAAGTTCCGACTTGAGGCCATTCCGACGACACCAGCAGACCTTGATGCGTGGTCTCGGAAGCGGTCCGCGCAGTCCGGGGGCCCAAGGGCTCTTGAGTACAATTGGACGTTCATGCGGGTGGCAATCGGAGCTGACCACGCTGGCTTCGAACTCAAGCAGGCACTGGTGCAGCACCTCTCCGGTCTGGACCACGAATTGCACGACATCGGCGCTCACGAGTACTTGGGGGATGACGACTATCCCGATTACGCTTGCTCCGTCGCCCGGTTAGTGTGCACTGGGACGGCGGATCGCGGCATCGTGGTGTGCGGGAGCGGCGTGGGATCGAGCGTTGCGGCGAACAAGCTGCGAGACGTGCGGGCCAGCGTCTGTCACGACACCTACTCGGCGCGCCAGAGTGTCGAGCACGACGATCTCAATGTGCTCTGCCTTGGCGGGCGGATCGTTGGCCTATCGCTGGCCGTGGAACTTGTAGACGCGTTCCTGGGCGCCACCTACAGGGCGGAGGAGCGCTATGAGCGTCGCCTCCGGAAGGTGAGGAGTCTGGAGAATCCTGCGTAGCAATCGCGCGGGACGCAGACAGCTTGCCTACTTCGAGCCGTGGAGCACCTCCAGAGCGTCCTGTACTGGATCTCGAGTGCGTTCCTTGTCCCTGCCCTGCTGGCGATCCTGGCGCTGTTCGCGTACGCCGTCTACATCGCTGGGGGAGTCCTCGCCGAGGGCCTCGAGCGTCGCACCAATCGCCAAGCCCTGCAGGAGTTCCATAGCGCAGAACCGACGCCCGAGCGGTTCCTAGGCTTCAGTTGGAAGCTGACGCTGGCGTCGTTCGCAGCAGCGGCCCGCAGCCGTCCCGAAGGCCTCGCCAAGGCGGTCGCGGATCTGGAGAACGACATCCGCCGCCGCTCGGAGAGGCTCTCCGTTCTTTCTAGAACGGGACCCATGCTGGGCTTGGTCGGCACGTTGATTCCCCTGCAGCCCGCCCTGGCCGCCTTGGCGGCCGGCGACATGCAGTCGATGTCGTCGAACCTGCTGATCGGGTTCACCACGACCGTGGTGGGCCTGATCGTCGGTGGCGCCTCCTACGCGATGGGGGTGCAAGTGCGCCACTGGGGGCGACAGGACCTCACGGAGATGCACTACCTGCTGGCTACCTGGAGCGACAGCGGCTGGCCGGCGCTGGAACCGGATGAAACCTAGACGACCCTACCGGGCGGGATCGAGAGACTGGATGCGGCGCGCATCGAAAGCCCTCGACGGACCTGACGACGGCGATCCGCTGGCGGGCGTCGTCAACCTGTTCGATGCCAGCATGGTGCTGGTCGTGGCGCTGCTGCTCGCGCTGGTGGGCGGAGCAAGCGTCGCGGAGCTTGCCGCACGCGTGAGCACCAAGGACATCACAATCGTCACCAATCCAGGGCAGCCCGACATGGAGCTGATCGTCAAGCGCGGGGAGAGGATCGAGCGTCTCAGGGCCACCGAGGAGCGTGGCACGGGCCGCGGTCAGCGCTTAGGTGTGGCCTACCGGCTCGAGACTGGCGAGGTCATCTATGTCCCGGAGGCCGAATAGAGGCCCGGTGCTACGCTGTCATCTCGAGGATCCGACTTTGCCGATCGTTGAAGAAGGAGTCCGCACAGAGGAGCTTCTGGCGCTTGAGGATCGGTGGGGTGCGCACAACTACCATCCCCTCCCCGTGGTCGTGGAACGGGCGCACGGACCTTGGGTCCACGACATCGAGGGCCGGCGCTACCTGGACTGCCTGAGCGCATACTCCGCAGTGAACCAGGGGCACTGCCACCCGCGCATACTCGAAGCGCTGCGTGAGCAGGCGGCACGCGTCACCCTCACGTCGCGGGCCTACCGCAACGACCAGCTTCCGCAGTTCTGCCAGGAACTCGCGGCACTGTGCGGCATGTCAATGGTGCTGCCCATGAACACGGGCGCCGAAGCTGTCGAGACTGCCATCAAGGCGGCCCGCCGCTGGGGGTACATGCGCAAGGGCATCCCCGACGGCCGGGCGGAGATCGTGGTCTGCGAGAACAACTTCCACGGACGCACGACCACCATCGTTGGATTCTCGTCCGACGAGGGCAGCCGCATCGGATTCGGGCCATTCACGCCGGGTTTTCGGGCCGTTCGGTTCGGCGATCTCGACGCTCTTGCAGCGGCGATTACGCCAAACACGTGTGCCTTGCTGGTCGAGCCGATCCAGTGCGAAGCCGGCATCCTGATGCCGCCGCCCGGATACCTTGCGGGAGCGTCGGCGCTGTGCGTGGAGAACAACGTGCTTCTGATCGCTGACGAGATTCAGACGGCACTGGGCCGCACCGGCAAGCTCTTCGCCTGCGACCACGAGGGAGTCCAGCCCGACATGTACGTGCTCGGCAAGGCCCTCTCGGGCGGATTCTATCCGGTCTCGGCGGTCGTGGCCCGGGAAGGCGTGCTGGACGTCTTCGATCCCGGGAGCCACGGGTCGACATACGGCGGCAACCCGTTGGGCTGTGCCGTTGCCCGAACGGCGCTGGCCGTGATCCGCGACGAGGGCCTGGCCGAGCGATCCGCCCACCTAGGGCGGTGGTTCCTAGGCGAACTTCGACGGATCCGCCACCCTGACATTGTCGAAGTTCGGGGTGTCGGACTCCTAGCAGGCATCGAGCTGAGGGGCCCGGCGCGCCCGTACTGCGAGAGGCTCAAGGAACTCGGCCTACTCTGCAAGGAGACCCACGACCACGTGATCCGGATCGCGCCGCCGCTTGTCGTTGACCAAGCAGATCTGGAGTGGGCGCTCGGACGCCTGCGTACGGCGTTCGGGAAATAAAGCAAGCCGAACCAGCGGGCGGATCAGCCCCGGTCGCCGCCCGGACCAGTACGTAGCAGTGTCCGAATCTCCGGCGTCTCGATGTTGTCGCGCGTCACCACGCGGCACTCAACGTCGACCCGCCTTGGCGGGGCTTCGCCATTGAGGGCGGTCAGCACCGTGAACACGGCCTGGCGGCCGATCTGGAACGGGTCTTGCACGACAAGGGCCTTCACCACGCCCTCCCTGAGGTCATCGCCCAAGGTCTGGGTCCAGTCGAAGCCCACCAGCTGGACATCGCCCTGCCTGCCCCTGTTGCGCAGCGCCTTGGCGGCACCCACCGCGGCGGGCTCGGCCGACGCAAACATGCCGTCGAGACCCGGATGGGCGGTCAGCATGTTCTCCGACACAGAAAGCGCTAGGGCCCGGTCGGACTGGCAGTACTTGAAGTCCAGGACCTCGATTCCGGGAAACTCCCGCGCGAGCGTGTCTTCGAAGCCAGCCTCGCGCTGCACGGTGGAGCTCGATCCGGCAACCATCTTGACGATAACGATTTCGCCCTTCCCACGAAGCAGGTCGGCCAGTGTCCGCGCAGCCATGACGCCGGCCTGATAGTTGTTGCTGGCGACGAAGGAAACGTACTCGTCCGTGTTGATCCCGGAGTCGAAGATCGTAACCGGGATGCCTTCCCGGCCCGCGCGCTCGACCACGCCGATCAGCGCGGTAGCCTCGGTCGGAGCCACGACCAAGCCGTCCACGCGCGAGTTGATCAGTGCCTCGACGATCTCGATCTGCCGCGAGAACTCGATCTCGGTCGATGGGCCCTGCCACTCAATCGTGACGCCCGCTTCCTCACCCGC
The DNA here is from genome assembly GCA_965200705.1 of Bryobacterales bacterium. Lineage (GTDB taxonomy): Bacteria > Acidobacteriota > Terriglobia > Bryobacterales > UBA6623 > VXMF01. The sequence continues at coordinate 12,451 of CBDAUW010000001.1, forward strand.
CGAGGCGGCCCCGGCGTGCACCGCGCCCCAGAACTCGTGGGCGACGGCCTTCGGCACGACACCAATGCGGACCTTGTCCGACTGGCCGCAGGCTGTCGCGACGAGCAGAATCAGTACTGCCGGAAGAAGCCTCGCAGAAAGAGCTCTCATCAAATCCTCCCTCTATTTTGGAGCAAGTGCGTCGCATCGGGCAAACCGCGCCTTGCATCGGCTCGAAGCAGCTGCACCTAGGACTGGGAATTCGTTCCCATTCGACGCCTCTGGAAAGGTGTACGCGCACGCGTGGCAGTTGGCGTGAAGCGCGACTGGTGCGGGACTGCGTTCGGCGGAGTAAGCCGACCGATGTCCGATGGCCTGCAGAAGTCCGTTGATCTGAGAGTGGCGGCCCTGCTCGAGCTCGAAAGCGCGGCTGCAGAAGCGGCAGACGAGGCCTGCCCGCCACCGCCCACCACACGCGGCAATTGCGACTCTCGCCCTATGGCCCTCGGCTGGGCGGACCGGAAGCCGCCCCATGCGACGCCAGAATGGACCTCTCCCTCGCTGCCGCGCAGGGCGCGGGCGATCCATGGCTGTGGTGTCCGATGCGGATGACGGACTGCCGTGCTGCGTGAACCGGAACGGCAGTGGCTGGGCAGGGTTCTGCAGCGCAGCAATGCTCCGCGCCCGCCTCGCGAGCGAAGCACCCGCCGAGCTGGACGAGAGCGACTCAGGACCCTGAGCGATGCAACGGCCATCGATTCCGACAACGAACTGGAATGGATCGCTGGCTACCGCGTTGATGTCCGTAGTTCCCTCAACGCTTCCTGCACCACTGGGTCGCGCCGAAGTTCGACCTCGTCGCCTGCGGCCACGCCAAGGGTGAGGTTCCGCACCTCCTGCGTGAGCGCGGAGCGGACGAAGTCACGATGCGCCGACCACTCGGAGAGGGCGGGCCGGATGCGTCGCTCGCCCAGAAACGCCTGAAATGTATCGAGCACGGCGTTGTCGGGCTTGAACGCCATGGGATCGAGGTCGGGATGGTCCGCGAGATAGGAGCGGACGAACTCCAGAATCGAATTGCTGGCCAGCGTGGCCTGCTCGAAGCCGGATAGCAGCCGTGGTACAACCACGCGATCCGGCACGATGCCGCCACGCAGCTCTTCGTCGGAATTCGCCTCGTCGCAGGCCGCCAACTGGTACGTGCCACAGGCGCCCAGCCATCGCTGAATCGTGCGCTCGGAAGGCGTCTCGTAGTAGGCCGTGGTGAGCGCCAGCGCCGTGTTGTCGCTCAGCTCGAAAACGCTCTGCACGAGGCCCTTTCCGAAGCTACGCTCGCCAAGCACACGAGCCCGCTGATGGTCCTGGAGCGCACCGGCGACCAGCTCCGCAGCGCTGGCGGTGCGTCCGTCAATCAGGATCCGGACATCGACGTCATAGGACTCGAATCCCAGCGGCACGACCAGATCCTCCTTCGAGCCTGACCGGCCGCTGACCCAGAGGATGCGGTCGCCCGGATCCAGGAAGAACGCCGCCACCTGCACGGCGGCCTCGATGATCCCGCCCGGGTTGCCACGGAGATCCACAACGAGGCCCTCGATCGAACGGCCTCCGAGGTCCTCCAGCACGGTGCGCAGCTCACCGGCCGTCTCCGCCTCGAAGTTGAGGATCTTGACGTAAGCGTGGCCGGGCTCCAGCAGGAAGTGCCGCGAGACGCTCGGATCCGCGACCTCAGCTGGAACGAGCCGCATCTCAAGCAGGTCTTCGATGCTGGGTCGCCTGACCATCAGCTCGGCTACGCGCTGACGGGCGCTGCCAAGCAGCGCCGCGAGTTGCTGGATCGGCAGGTACGCCAGAGGCTGACCGTTGAGGATCAGGATCTCGTCGCCAGGAGCAAGTCCAGCACGCTCGGAGGGACTCCCCGGCAGGGTCTGCAGGACGATCACCCGGCCTGGCAGCAGGTTGACCACACTGCCGAAGCCCTTCTCCGTGGAGCGCTGCATCTCTCGCAAGCTCTCGAACTGCGCCGGATCGAGAAACGCGGAGTGCGGGTCCAACGTCTGCAGCATGGAGGGGAGAGCCCCGCCGTACATTGCGGCCGCCGGATCGAAGGGATCCACATACCTGCGTTCCAACAGACCGAAGACTTCCAGAAACCGCTTGGCCTGAGCTTCGGGTGGACCGTCACCTGAGGGCGTGTCCGCCAGTGCCGAACACGCCGCAAGCAACGCCAGCAGCACGACCACGGAAGCGCGCTTGGGCACTGCTGGGAATTATATGGCAGACCCCAGCCCGCCCGTAGCGGCATTGATGGAATCAGTTTGCAAACTATGAAAATGCAGTGTAAACTTGCATGCAACGAAATAGCAGTGTCGTGCGTCTATTCAGTCCAAGGGAGGGAAAAGCGGCATGAACGCAATGACTGAACAGACGAGAGTCCCGCAGGGCCTTCCTAACGGACGCCAAGAAGGCGGCGTGGAAGTCCCCTCAGGACAGGAAAAGGTGGCGGCCTCCAAGCCGGAGGACAGCGTCCGGCTGTACCTTTCGGAGATCGGAACGGTGCCGCTTCTGAACAAGAGCGGCGAGGTCCGTCTGGCGATGGACATGGAGCGCGGCGAGGCCCGGATGCGGAAGGCTCTCGCGCGGAGCTCCTGGCTCTGGAAGGAGCTGATCGAGCTGCGCAAGCGGCTCAAGAGCCGGCCGCAGCTTGGCCGCCAGCTGATCGCGGGGGGCTCAGCCGTGGACCGCGCCACGCTGGAGAGCAGGCTGCGCAGCCTTCGCCAGCGGCTGGCCCGGATCGAGAAGCTGCTGAACGAGGCGGCAAACCGCAAGGCCAGCCTAGACACTGCCAACGCGATCAACCTGCGGGAACGGCGACATCTGCGCTGGCAGTACAACCGCGCCGTCGTGACCGTGTCCCGCGGCATCCTTCGGCTTCCGCTGGACAACGACGTCTGGCGCAGCTACGCGGCGCGCTTCACACGCGAAGCGGACAGGCTTTCGGCCACAGAGTCGCTCGGCGTCGACTGGCTGCCGCTCGACAGGTCTGAAGCGCGGAAGCAGCTAAAGAGGGTGCAGCGCGGACGGGCCGCGGCGGAGCGAGCCAAGAACGCGCTCATCGAGGCGAACCTGCGCCTGGTCGTCTCCGTGGCGAAACGCTACGTGAACCGAGGGCTGCACCTGCTGGATCTGATTCAGGAGGGCAACATGGGTCTCGCCCGGGCCGTCGAGAAGTTTGACTACCGGAAGGGGTTCAAGTTCTCGACGTACGCGACGTGGTGGATCCGGCAGGCCATCCTGCGTTCACTGGCGGACCAGTCCCGAACCGTGCGCGTCCCGGTGCATGCGACGGAGCTGCTGAACAAGCTCAACCACGCGCTGCGCGTGCTGGAGAAGGAGTTCGGCTACCCGCCGACGAACGATCAGTTGGCGGAGTTCATGGGACTCGACCGCAAGAAGGTCGAAAACCTGCGCCTGATCGCCTTGGCGCCCGTGTCGCTGGAGACGCGGGTCGGGCCGGAGGGAGACTCCGTCCTCGAGCACGTGCTCGAGGACAAGAACGCCACGTCCCCGATGAAGGGGCTGGTCGACGAGGACATCCTCGAACTTGCCAGGGATCTGCTGAACGAGCTGCCGGATCTCGAGCGGGAGATCATCTGCATGCGTTTCGGGATCGGCTATGACCGCGAGCACACCCTCCGGGAGATCGGCATGCGGTTCGGCCTGACGCGGGAACGCATTCGGCAGATCGAGCTCAAGGCCCTGTCGTTCCTGCGGTCACCCCCGGTGGCGGAGGCCCTGCGAACACTGCTCACCCATTAGGCGGGACGGGCGACGGTTGGCAGCGTCCGTGCTACAGCGGATGCGGCAGCTGGAGCACTTCATAGATTCGCAACACTGCGCGAGGGTCGACCGATTCGGCCCTCGCGCCATACAGCGGTACATGCCGGGCTAGGTCCAGTCGGCCCACGGCATCCTCCGCGGAAACCCCTTCGGCCCGCAGACTGGACGTCTGCGACCAGAGGTCGCGAAGAAACGCCTGCAGGTCGTCGATCTGCTTCCGTTCCCCGAACGGCCTGCCGTGCCCAGGAACGATGACGTCGAAATCCAGAGCCTTGAGCCCATCCAGGCTGGCGGGCCATTCGTTCACGAAGGCATCGCCCATGTAGGGCAACGCGCGGGCCCCCGGACTGCCGAGGAAGAAGTCACCCGTGAAAACGACTCTTTCCCGCGGCAGGAACACGAGCGTGTCGCCGCCGGTATGGCCGCGGCCAACGAAGTGGAGCTGGATCTCGCGGCCACCCTTGACCACGGTCATCCGGTCGTTGTAGGTCACATTCGGCGGTCTGACCACAGTCTCCTGAATCGCGTTCCAGTGCGCCTTCAAGATGCGTAGATCAGTGGCCAGCCTCTCACGCTCAGAAGCGACGGTCGCGGCCTCGAGCCTCTCGGCGGCGCGTTCGATCTGACCCGGTATTGCGGCCTTGAACGTGCGGTGGGTCCGCTGCTCCAGCACGTTCGCGGTGTGCTTCTCGCGGACGAACTCGTGGCCGACGATTTCGACATCGTCGTCGAAGACCTGGTTGCCGTGCGAGTGGTCGAAGTGGAAGTGGGTGTTGACCACGTACCGGATCGGCTTCTCGGTCACTTCATCGCGGATCCCCTGCACCAGCCGGTGCGCCGCCGCGGGCGACACCGTAGTGTCGACGACCATGGCGTGGTCGTCGTTGACGATCACGAGCGAGTTGCTCATCGTCGTCATCGCACCGGTGCCAGTCGCGAAGAACACGCCGTCCGCGATCTCCTCGAACTCCCATGCCGGCTTCCCGTCCGTGGGGTCCGTCTCCGGGCTCTGCGCCACGATCGCCAGACCGACGATCGCGCAGAGGGCGACAGCCCTCATTGCGCCTCCGTGCACCGCTGCCATGCTGGTTCCCTCCTAGTTCCGGCACCAGCCGCCCGGCCTCCGAGCGGACTGCGCCGACGCTCCATAATGACGCAGATCAGGGCTGGGCAGGTCGCCGGAACGCTGTGTTACGCTCAGTTGCGCTGAGGGGACGATAGCTGGTCGATGCATGCGCCGAGGATCCGACTGGCGGTCCTGCTCACGGGCCTCCTGCTGGCGCTGGCGCCTATCGTCCACGCCCTGCAGTTCTGGGGCTGGGGCCGTGGTGGAGATCCGCGGGCTTACGAGTTCGACCCCGATCCGCGGGCGGAGTTCCAGTTCGTCCGCTACGCCTATGGCGGCGCCAACACGGGGGGCTGGGGCCGCCGTGGTCGCGGTTCCTGGCGCACGGACTACCCGCATGCCGAATACCACCTCACGAACGGCATTGCCCGCCTGACGGGGATCGACACCGCCTACGGCGGCAAATTCGTCGACCCGATGGACGAGGAGCTGTTCGACCACCCGTGGATCTACGCCGTGGAGGTCGGTCGCTGGGATCTCGCCGATCACGAGGCCGAGAGGCTGCGCGAGTACTTGACGCGCGGCGGCTTCCTGATGGTGGACGACTTCCACGGCAGCTACGAGTGGGCCGTGTTCACCGAGAGCATGCACCGGGTGTTTCCGAACCGCGAGATCGTCGAGGTGCCCGAGGGTGATCCGCTGATGCACACGCTGTACGACCTCGACCAGCGCACGCAGATACCGGGAATCCAGTACATCTCCTCGGGCGTCACCTACGAGGACGACGGATACACGCCGCACTGGCGGGGCATTTACGACGACGACTCCCGCCTGATGGTTGCGATCAACTTCAACATGGATCTCGGCGACGCCTGGGAGCACGCCGACGAACCGTACTATCCGGAGAACATGACCGCTCTCGCCTACCGCTTCGCGGTGAACTACGTCATCTACGCGATGACGCACTAGAGAAGTGACGCGGTGTTCGAACTCCTCTTCAAGTACCCTCTGACGGCGTACCGCAAGGGTGAGTTCCTGTGGGCGTCGGGGTGGCCGGCGTGGCTGCTGTTGCTACTCGCCTTGGCCGCGTCCGCAGCCCTGCTGTGGCATGCGCGTCGCATGCGCAACCGACTACGGGGTGCCGCACGCTGGATTGTCTGGGCTCTGCAGTCCCTGTCCGTGGCCCTGGCCCTGATCCTGCTGTGGCAGCCGGCACTGGTGGTTCAGTCGCTCCAGAATCGGCAGAATGCCGTCGCGGTGCTGCTCGACACCTCGCGCAGCATGGCGCTGGGCGTGGACGACCGTTCGCGCCTAGAGCAGGCTACCGACGCTCTAAACGAGCACGTGCTGCCGGCGATCCGCGAGAAGTTTGCCGTGCGTCTGTACAGCTTCGCAACGGAACCCGAGAGGATCCAATCGCTGGAGCCGGAGTCGCTGCCGGGCCCAGGCGCCAGCAGCAGGATCGGGGAGGCCGTTCTGAGCGTCCTGCAGGCCTCCACCGCCGTGCCGCTTGGCGCGCTCCTGGTGGTCAGCGATGGCGCCGACAACTCCGGCCAGTTCGGCCGGGACTTGGTCGCGGAGATCCGCGGCCACAACGTGCCGGTGCACACGATCGGGGTCGGGCGCGAGCGTATTGACGGCGACATCGAGCTGTCGGAGCTGACCGTGGCCGCGAAGGCGCTGCCCAGCTCGCGCGTGAGCGCACAGGTCACGGTGCGCCATGACGGTCGCGCGGAGCGCGAGACGCGCGTCACTGTTCGCGACGGCTCCAGTGTCCTTGCCAGTCGTCCCGTCGTTCTGCGTCCGGGCGAGCCAGTGCGACGCGAATGGATCGACTTCGGTGCCGGAGAGGCGGGTGTACGCGATTTGACGTTCGCTGTGGAAGCCGTGGCTGGAGAGGAGATCGAGGGCAACAACGCACGTCGGCGGGTTCTGGACGTGCCCCGGCGGAGACGGCGCATCCTTTATGCAGAGGGCGAACCACGCTGGCAGTTCAAGTTCATGCGCCGCGCCATGCAGAAGGACGGCAGCGTCCAGTTGGTGACCCTCTTGCGCACGTCGACAAACAAGTTCTACCGCCAAGGGGTGGACACCCCCGAGGAGCTTGAGGACGGCTTCCCGAACGAGCCCGAGGACCTGTTCGCCTTCGACGGTCTGGTAATCGGCAGCTTCGAGGCTGCGTTCTTCACTCCGAAGCAGCAGGTCGCCATTCGGGACTTTGTCAGCCGACGAGGCGGAACGCTTCTGATGCTGGCGGGGCCCAACGGGCTGGGGGCCGGGGGCTGGCAGAACTCCGAGCTGGTCGATGCGTTGCCTGCAGCTCTGGAGCCAGGCGAGACGTCTTTCGTGCGCGAGCGAGTCAGCGCGGAGCTCACGCCGCTCGGTCGCGAGTCGCTGATCTGCCGGCTTGACGCGGATCCCGTGCGCAACGCCGAACTCTGGCGTGAGATGCCGGACGTCGCAGACTTCCAGAACCTCGGCGCCCTGAAGCCCGGCGCCGTCACGCTGCTGGGGGCGACGTACGGTCGCGAGACCCTGCCGCTGCTGGTGCGGCAGAACTACGGCCGGGGCCGGTCGCTCATCTTTGCCACGGGCGGAAGCTGGCGGTGGCAGATGGGCCTTCCCAGTGACGACGACCGACACCACACGTTCTGGCGCCAGCTTCTGCGCAGCCTTGTGGCCGACACGCCAGGCCCGGTGCGCCTGACGAGCGACCGGTCGAACTACGCGGACGAATCGCGCATCCGACTCCGGGCAGAGGTCCACACCGAAGCCTACGAGCGCGCCAGCAACGCGCTGGTGAGCGTCGTGGTCACGCCAGAGGCCGGACCGCCCCAGACGGTTGTGATGACCCCCTCTACCGGCGAGTCTGGAGTCTACGAATCGGTGGTCAATGCAGAGGAGTTCGGTGTATATCGATTGGAGGCGACCGCACATCTGGGCGAGACGAGGCTCGGGGCGGATACGCTGCACCTCCGCCGCGAGGGTGGCGTGGTCGAGTACTTCCATCCAGAGCGCAACGGCAGCCTGCTGGCACGCCTCGCGGATCGCACCGGTGGTAGGTACTGGGAACTCGAACAACTGGATGGACTGCCCGGCGAGATCCGGTTCTCGGAAGCCGGCATAACGGCGCGGGAAATCATGGACCTCTGGGACATGCCTGCGCTGTTCCTGCTGCTGTTCGCGATGCGGGGCGCCGAGTGGCTGGTGCGAAGGAGGTCGGGGATCATATGATCCGGCGCGTCACGAGCCGCAGCAGGCGGCTAGCCGTCGCCGTTGTCGTCGCATGCGTGATCACGGCATCGGCCACACCGGCTACGCACTTCGTGGTGGTCGAAGGACTGGGAGGGACTCAGCTGTACGCTGAGCAGTTCCGGGAGCAGCTGACCACCATGCTGCCCGCGCTGCGCTCCACCGCGGGTCCGGATGCCAGGGTGATTGTCCTTGCGGGCCGGGAGGCGACACTGGAGAGGATCGGTCAGGCGTTCCTCGAACTGGCGACGGTCGTGCAGCCGGGCGACTCGCTGGCCGTGTTCCTGCTCGGGCATGGCAGCCACGACGGCGAGACCTACAAACTGAACGTCCCCGGCCCGGACGTCACGGACCGCCAGCTCGACCAGTGGCTGGACGGCGTTCCGGCGGCGCAGCAGCTTGTGGTGAGCACGACCAGTTCCAGCGGCGGCGCGCTGGAGCGCCTGCGCTCCCCGAGCCGGATTGTGATTACCGCGACGAAGAACGGCCGCGAGAGGACCGCGACGCAGTTCGGCGAGTACTGGGCGGAGGCGCTGGGCAAGGCCGAGGCGGACACGAACAAGAACGAGACCATTTCGGCACTCGAGGCATTCGAGTACGCGGACGGCAAGGTCCAGGCACACTTCGAGGCGATGAAGCTGCTGGCGACCGAGCACGCTGTCCTGCAAGGAGAGCGCGCGGAGGGGTTCGTGTTGGCGCGCCTGGGCTCGATGGCGTCGCTGGCGGCCGACGCATCGACGCGACCGCTGCTGGACCAGAGAGAGGATATGGAGGAGCGCATCGCAGCGCTGACGCGGCGCAAGGAGGAGATGTCCGAGAGCGAGTACCTCGACGCTCTGCAGGCCCTGCTCCTCGACCTCGCGGACCTGCAGGAACAGATCGACGCCAGGACGGAGAGGGCTGAGGAATGACCCTGCGCCTCGTTGCGGCCACCTGCCTGGTGCTCGTGGCCACGCTCCCCTCTCCCGCCGTGCAGAGCCCCTTCAAGGGCCAGCGTGACGAAGTGCTGCAGCTCTGCGACGAAGCGCACGACCGCGGTCGGCAAGCCGAGTCAACCATCTGCTACGAACGGCTCGCATCGTCGATGAATCCCGCGGTCCGTGGCGAGGCCCTCTGGATGCTGGGACGGCTCAAGGATGCGAACGTGGCCTTCCGAGAGGCCGTCAAGGCGCAGCCGGAGAACCCGGACCTGCGCGTGCGGTGGGGCTACCTGTACATCCACTCGCACCAACCCCAGGAGGCGGAGCAGCTGTTTCACGAGGCTCTGGAGATCGACAAGGACCATGTACCCGCCCGGCTTGGATTGGTGCGTGTGCTCGGCGGCCGGTTCGACTCCAAGGCCGCAGAGATGGTGAGAAAGGTGCTGGAAGACCACCCGCGGCAGGCGGAGGGCCACATCCTGCTCGGACGCATGGCGCTCGAGGAGGGCAACCGCACGGACGCCCGGATGTCGCTGGAATCCGCCTTGGAGCAGGCCAACTCCCTTGGAGTCTCGCCGCTCGAGGCCTATTCCCTGCTGGCGTCTCTAGAGATGCTGGAGGGCGAGCCCGACAACCAATGGGTGACCAAGGCCATGGCGCACAATCCGCGGTCGGGACTGGTCTATCTGGAGCAGGCACACTTCTACGTCATCACGCGCCGCTACCGCGAGGCGATCGAGCGATTGGAGAAGGCCGTGTCGACGGAGCCCCAGCTCTGGACCGCTCACGCCGAGCTCGGCATCAACCTGCTCCGCGAGGGACGCGACGCGGAGGGTCGCCGGCACCTCGAGCTGTCCTACAACGGCGATCCGTTCAGCGCCAAGACCACAAACACGCTCAAGCTGCTCGACACCTACGACAAGTTCGAGACGTTCGTCGTCGAGAACCCGCAGAGGCCCGACCTTCCTTCCGCGGTGCTGAAGATGGGCGAAGCAGAGGCGCCGTGGCTGCACAGCTACGCTAGCGAGCTCACAAGCAAGGCGCTGTCAACGTTCACTGAGAAGTACGAGTTCGTACTGCCGCGGACGGTGCGCGTGGAGGTGTACCCCAACCACGACGACTTCGCGGTGCGCACGACGGCCATGCCCGGCATCGGGCTGCTGGGCGTGGCGTTTGGCTACGTCGTGGCCATGGACGGCCCGACCGGGCGTCCGCCGGGCGAGTTCCACTGGGGCACGACGCTGTGGCACGAGCTGGCGCACGTGTTCACGCTGGAGTCCACCAACCACCTCGTGCCGCGCTGGTTCTCCGAGGGTATTTCGATGTACGAGGAGTGGATGGCGGATCCCCGCTGGGGCGAGAGCGTCGGCCCGGAGTTCGTCGAGGCGTTGCGGGACGACAAGCTGCTGCCGATCGCGGAGCTGGACCGCGGGTTCATCCGCCCGCGCTTCGCCGGGCAGGTTGCGATCTCGTACATGCAGGCTGGTTTCGTGTGCCGTTTCATCGCCGAGACCTGGGGATTCCCGAAGCTGGTCGAGATGCTGCAGGGGTTCGCGGACGACCGTCCCACGGACGAGAGCGTCGAGACGGTCCTGGGACTCGAGCCCGAGGCGTTCGACAAGCGTTTCGAAACGTACATGCACACCACGCTGGGACCCGTCGTGGACGGCTTGGGACGCTGGCGCAAGCTGCTGAAGGAGGCGCTCGAGGCCGCGCGCGACGACGACTGGCCAGAGGCGGTGGAACCCGCCACATCGGCCAAGGAAGTCTACCCGCAGTTCGTCGGCAGCGGCAGTCCGTACGTGTTGCTGGCGAACGCCGCCGACAAGGCCGGCGACAGGTCCACCGCCATCGCGGAGCTGCAGGAGTACGAGCGCCGCGGCGGCCGCAACCCGGAGATGCTCAAGAAGCTCGCCGGCTGGCTCGAGGAGGCGGACCGGTTGGACGAGGCCGCCTACACCTACGACGGGCTCATCTACAACTTCCCGCAGGACGAGGAGATCCATGTCCGGCTGGGCGAGCTTCTGCTTGATTTGAACCGCGCCGAGAGCGCCGCGCGGGAGTTCCAGACAGTGCTCGCGATGGAGCCACTGGACGTGGCTGCGACGCAGTTCGGGCTGGCCAGAGCCTACGTTAAGATGGGCGATCTCGCAGCGGCCCGTACGCACGTCCTGCGATCGCTCGAGCGGGCTCCGACCTACCGTCCGGCACTCAAGCTTCTGCAGCAGGTCAATCGATAGGACACAGCATGGACACGACACTGCTAGCCGCCCAGGACGAGGCTGGGACCGAGGAGCTGGTCTCCCGCTTCAGCGAGAGCATGGACAGCATCCGCAGGCAGGTTCAGCTGATCATCGTCGGCCAGGACGAGGTGATCGACAACCTGCTCATGACCTTGCTCGTGGGTGGGCACTGCCTGATCACGGGCATGCCGGGCACAGCCAAGACCCTGCTGGTGAGCACGCTGGCGTCAGCCCTCGGACTGACCTTCAAGCGCATCCAGTTCACGCCCGACCTGATGCCTACCGACATCACCGGGACGGACATCCTCGAGGAGGACTCGACCACGGGTCGACGCAGCTGGACGTTCGTCCGCGGTCCGCTGTTCACCAACGTCCTGCTGGCCGATGAGGTCAACCGGACGCCGCCCAAGACGCAGGCTGCGCTGCTGGAGGCGATGCAGGAGCACTCGGTCACGGTGCGCGGCACGAGCTACAACCTGCAGCTGCCGTTCTTCGTGCTCGCCACGCAGAACCCAATCGAGCTGGAGGGCACCTACCCGCTGCCGGAGGCGCAGCTCGACCGCTTCCTGTTCAACGTGGTGCTCGACTATCTGTCGCCGGAGCAGGAGGTCGAGGTTGTGGACCGCAACACGGCCGGCACGCCTCTCCCCGACGTGGTGCCCGTGACGACGGCGGACGACATCCTCCGCTTCCAGTGGCTGGTGCGGCAGGTGCCGGTCTCGAATCCGGTCGCGGAGTATGCCGTGTCGCTCGTGCGGGCCACCCGCCCGACGGACCCCGAGGCGCCGGACGTCGTCAAGAAGTACGTCAACTACGGGGCCAGTGTGCGCGCCACGCAGTTCCTGGTTCTCGCCAGCAAGGCGCGCGCCCTGCTCGCGGGGCGCTATCACGTGGAGATCGGGGATCTGCAGGCTCTGGCGCTGCCGATCCTGCGCCACCGCGTCTTGGCGAACTTCTACGCGGAGTCCGACAGGGTGACCGTGGACGACGTCCTGCGCCAGATGATCGAGGCCAAGCCGGGTCCGTCGTCGGATTGAGCGGGCCTGCTCGTGACTCCTACCGTGCAGCGCGGGGACCGCTGACGGGATGACCGAGCGGCAGCTGCTGGATCCCGCGGTCCTCTCGCGCTTGGCCAACATCGAGCTCATCGCCAAGACCGTGGTCGACGGGTACCTGCACGGGGGGCACCGCTCTCCCGCGTTCGGGTTCAGCCAAGAGTTCGCGGAGTACCGGGCCTACAACGAAGGTGACGATCCGCGGTACATCGACTGGAACGTGATGTCGCGGACCGACCGCGTTTACATCAAGAGGTTCTTGGGCGAGACCAACACCCACCTGATGATCCTGGTGGACTGCAGCGCCTCGATGGGCTATGGATCGGGAGATGTTTCAAAGCTGGACTACGCACGATACCTCGCGGCTGCGCTTGCCTACCTTTCCACGCGCCAGCACGACGCCTGCGGCCTGGTGCTGTTTGACGAGAAGGTGCGCTCGGTGCGACCCGCGGCGTACCGCCCGCGTCACCTGCAGAGCATCCTCCATGTTTTGGAGACCGCCGGAGCGGCGACGGGCACGGACCTAGACGTCCCCATGCAGACCATGCGAAGGCTGCTGCGGCGTCGGGGACTGGTGGCCATGATCTCGGACTTCTTCGTGGATCCGGACCGGATCGTCGACTCGCTGCGGGTTCTCGCGTTCCAGGGTCAGGACCTAGTGTTCTTCCACGTGCTCGACCCAATGGAGCTGGATCCGGACATTCCAACGGCCTCCCTGATCGAGGACATGGAGACCGGCGAGGAGATGGAGGTGTCCCCGGACTACGCCAGAACCGAGTATCCGGCTAGGATACGGGCCCATATCGAGGCCATGCGCACCAGGGTCGCGGGCGAGGGTGCAGACTACGTCTTGCTGAACACGTCCGAGCCTCTCGACCTGGCCCTGCGGGAGTACCTGCTGTTCCGTACGAGGAGACGATAGGCGCATGGACCTTCTGTCGCCCTGGTTCCTTGCTGGCGGACTGCTGGCGGGTCTGCCTCTGTGGCTGCACCTGATGCGGCGGGACAACCCGCAGCGCCTGACCTTCAGTTCGCTGATGTTCTTCCAGAAGCGAACGGACACCACGGTCCGCGAACGGAGGCTGCGCTACCTCCTGCTTCTGGCGCTGCGGCTGGCGCTGCTGCTGTTCCTCGTGCTGTCGTTCACCAAGCCGATCTGGCGGCGCCCGCCGGCACTGCTCTCGGGCAGCCTGCCTGCGCTCCACCTAGTGTGCCTCGACACCTCCCTGAGCATGGGCTACGGCGACCATTGGACCCGCGCCGTGGCAGAGGCAGAGGGGGTGCTGGACAGCCTTGGGGACGACGACCGCGCCCAGATCCTCGCGAACGGTCCGTCCGTGCGGGTCCTGACAGCCGCGACGGCTGACAGTGTGGCGCTGCGGGCGGCATTGGCCGGCCTCGAACCGTCGCACGCGCGTAACAGCTATGGCGACGTGATCGAGGCCGCCCGCAACCTCGTGGCGAACGAAACCGGCGAGATTACGCTCCACTTGATCACGGACCTGCAGAGCTCGGCCATGCCGGCTCGCTTCCAAGATCTTGTGCTGCCACAGGGAGCGAACCTGGAGGTGCACGACGTGCGGCGTGGCGAGAGCGAGAACTGGGCACTGGCCGCAGTGGCCGGCGCCTCGCGAGTGTACGGCGAAGACCGGCCGGAGATCGAGGCGACAGTCGCGAGCTACGCCGAGACGGATGCAGTCAGGACCGTGACGCTGGAGGTCGACGGCAGAGCCGTGGACAGCCATAGGCTCGAGATTCCCGCGGGCGAGCGAGCGTCGGCGACGTTCGCGCTGCGGGACATGCCGCGCGGGTTCAGCAGGGCGGTGTTCCGCATTGAACCGGGGGACGAGCTTCCGGTGGACGACGAGCGACGCGTGGTGCTGGACAACACCGAGCCAGAGCTGGTGCTCTTCGTCAGCGCGGACATCCGTCGCCGTGACCAGCTCTACTACGCCGCTGCCTTGGAGTCGGGGGCCGAGGACCGGTATCGGATCGAGAGCTCGTCGCCCGCAGACACAGGCCGCCTCGACCCAGGGCGGTACGCCCTTGTGATTCTCTCGGACGTCGCGGTCCTGAATCGTGGATTTGCGGTGCGTCTGCGCACTTGGGTGGAGGCCGGCGGTGCGCTGCTGATCGCGCTTGGGCCCAATAGCGCACTGGCGCGCGAGGTTGACTTGACTGGACACGCTGTGGACCAAGCACTGACCTCGGAGAGTGCCAACACGCCATTCCAGGTTGCGGGAGATTCAGACGACTCCCACCCCGTGGCGCGGGCCGCCGAGGGACTGCGGCCAGTGAAGTTCTTCCTGCACGTCCGTCTGCGGCCTGAGGAGGACGACCTCGTCCCAGTGCGGCTGGGCAACGGCGACCCGCTCTTGGTCGAGCACGCGATGGGTAAGGGGCGCGTGCTGCTGTTCGCCTCGGCTCTGGACAACGTCTGGAACGACCTGCCGCTGACCACGGTCTACGTGCCGTTCGTGGCGGAGACCGTGCGGTACCTGAGCGGTTCCGAAGCCGGTAGTTCGTCTTCCGTTCTGGGACAAGCCCTCGAACTGGCGCGCCGGCGCAGCGCGGACGGTGGCCTGCAGGTGACGGACCCCGCAGGCGACAGGGTCCTGAGCCTTTCGGACGCCATCAGCCGCGAGGCGCTTCAGCTGGACCAGCTGGGGTTCTACGGGGTCCAGACCGACCGCGGTAACGAGCTGGTCGCCGTGAACCCCGATCCCCGCGAGTCGGTCCTACGGGCGCTCGAGGAGGACCGGCTGTCGCTGTGGCAGTCCACGGGAGCCAC
Source organism: Bryobacterales bacterium (assembly GCA_965200705.1). Taxonomy (GTDB): domain Bacteria; phylum Acidobacteriota; class Terriglobia; order Bryobacterales; family UBA6623; genus VXMF01. The sequence continues at coordinate 27,597 of CBDAUW010000001.1, forward strand.
CGAAGCGACTCGGGCGGAGTCCGCCGGACTGCCGCCACCAGAGGCCCCGCCGTGGCGGCTATGGAAGGTCGCTCTCTTGCTACTGGTCGCGTCGACGCTGTTAGAATCTGTCCTGGGTAATCGGCATCTCGATGCCGTCAGGGGTGACTGAGACGTGTTATTGGGGTCGCAGGGTAGGCCGGCAACGAGCCTGGACCAATACTTGGGCGCGATCGCAGGCCGCATGCGCGCGGCCGTTCTGTCCAAGGGCCTAGGAGGTCTGGCGACAACCGCCCTGGTCGTAACGGCGATCTGCGTCTATCTGGCGAATCGCTCCGCCTTTGCCCCTGCAACCGTAATCGGCTCGCGCATGGTGCTGCTGGTTTCGCTCGGCGCCGTGGCGACGCTGCTCCTGATTCTGCCCCTGCTTCGGCTGCGCCACGGCCAGCCGGCGCTGCAGGCCGCGGACGAGGCGGAGCGCCGGTCGCCGGCGTTTGCCGGGCGGCTGCGTACTTGGGCTGACGAGAGCGACCGCACCGCCAGCGGAGAGCGTCGGCCCAGCCCGTTGCTGAGCCTGCTGGCGCGGGAGACCGAGCAGGCCGTGGCAGCGGTGCCGCTGGACACCGTGGTTAGTCGACCGATGACGTTGGCCTTCGCCGGAATCGCGATCACGATGGCCGCGACCCTGATCTGGATGGGATCTGCGGGTCCCGGCTACTGGCAGTACGGCACGGCGAGACTCTGGACAGGATGGTTCCTTCCCGCGACCGAGCCGCTCTACGAACTGCTTGTCGAGCCCGGCGACACGACCATCCGACAGGGTGGGCGCCTGGATGTCACCGCCACGCCGGTCGGTTTCGATCCGGGATCCATGCAGATATTCGCCAAGTTCGAGAGCAGCGTGGACTGGGAGCGGGCACCGATGGCGCCGGAGATGGAGGGAAGCGGATTCCGATTCGGGTTCTCGATGGTGCGCGAGCCGCTGCGGTACTACATCGAGGCTGGCCGCATGCGAAGCCGGGAGTTCGAGGTCGGTGTGGTCGTGATGCCGTTGGTGGAGTCCCTGCGGCTCGACTACGAGTACCCCGAATGGAGCGGGCTGGAGCCGAACACAGAAGATCCCGGAGGGGATATCCTTGCCGTCCACGGCACGCGCGTGACGGTGACCGTGCGCACAGACAAGCCGCTTGAAGACGGCCTGCTGGTGGTGAACGACGAGGCGCACCGCCTGCGCGGCGGAAAGGCCGTGATCGAGATCGCCGAGGACTCGACGTACCACCTCGCGGCTACGTACCGGGGCGAACGGGTCCGGCTGACGGAGGACTACTTCATCACGGCCCTGCCTGACGAGAAGCCCGAAGTCAAGATCAAGAAGCCCGGCCGGGACTGGCGCGCCAGCGGCATCGAGGAAGTCGCCGTGCAGATCGAAGCCACAGACGACTTCGGCCTACGGCGCCTGGAGCTGCACTACTCCGTCAATGGCGCGGAACAGGATCCAGTGCGTCTCTCGGTCCGGCGCGGGTCGCGCCATGCCAGCGGAACGCACCTGTTCCGGCTCGAGGACATGGGCGAGCCTCTCGGAGACAGCGGCATGGAGGCCACGCAGGGCCTTCCGCCGCCGCTGGCGGAAGCGGGCCTCCTGCCGGGCAGCCTCGTGAGCTACTACGTTCTGGCCGCCGACGCGCAGCGCGAAACGCGCAGCGACATGTATTTCGTCAACGTGCAGCCGTTCGAGCGTCGGTTCTCGCAGTCGCAGCAGGGCGGCGGGCAGGGCGGACAGGGCCAGCAGCAGGAGGACGAGATTTCGCGGAGGCAGCGGGAGATCGTCATTGCGACGTGGAACCTGATCAAGGAGCGGGACGAGGGCGACGGCCGCGACGAGGAGAAGCTGCGCCAGAGCGCCACGATGCTGTCGCAGCTGCAGGCGACCCTGATGCAGCAGGCGCAGACGCTAGCCCAGCGCACGCGGGCACGCCAGATCACGAACGCCGATCCGAAGTTCGCCCAGTTCACGGAGTTCCTCGAGCAGGCCGCTAGCTACATGGAGCCGGCCGCTGAGGAACTGAACGGGTTCCGGCTGGACGAGGCTGTCGAACCCGAGCAGAAGGCGCTGCAGTACCTTCTCCGCGCCGAGAATTTGTTCACCGACATCCAGGTCAGCATGGGCCGCGGTGGCGGGGCCGGAGGCGGCGCCTCGCGGGACCTGGCCGAGATGTTCGAACTGGAGATGGATCTGGAGAAGAACCAATACGAGACGGGCGGTGGTGCCACGGGCCAGCAGATCGAGCAGGAAGTCGACGAGGCGATGCGCAAGCTCGAGGAGCTCGCCCGCCGCCAGGAGCAACTGGCGGAGCGTGCTCAGAACCAGGCCCGCGCCAGCTTCGAGCAGCGCTGGCAGCAGGAGATGCTGCGACGCGAGGCCGAGGACCTGCGCAGACAGCTCCAGCAGCTGCAGAGACGGAATCAGCAACAGCAAGGTGCGCAGCAGGGTGGCCAGCAGGCCCAAGGCGGACAGGGAGGTGGCCGGAGCGGTCAGCGAGGCAACCGGCAGGAGCTAGAGCAGGCCATCCAGCAGTTGGAGCGCGCTGCCCAGCAGATGCAGCAGGGGGCGAACGCGAACGACCTGCGCGCCTCCTCCGAGGGCGCCCGCCGCGAGCTGCAGGAAGCGGTGGAGGGGATGCGTCAGCGGCGGCGCGCACAGAGCCAGGCTGCGCTCTCCGAAATGACGCGAGAGGCGTCGGAGCTGGCGCGCGAGCAGGAGGAGACGGCGAAGACGGTCGAGGAGTCGCTGCGGCATGCGCTGAAGAAGATCGAGGAACAGGGCGGACGGTCGACGGGGCAGGTGGAGAGCGGCCTGGATCGAGAGACCGAGATTGAGCTGGCCGACCGCAAGCAGGACATCGGCGATCGCCTCGCCGAGATCGAAAAGGGCATGCAGGAGCAAGCGCGCTCCCTTAAAGAGCGCAGCCCGCAGGCCTCGCGAGCGCTGCTCAACGCCCTTGTGGAGCTGCGCGAGTCCCAGGCGGCGGCCGGACTGCAGTACGCGTCGGAGATGATTCGGCGCGGGATGGCCCCCTACGTCGCACGGAACGAGGAAGGCATCTCGCGTGGTCTGCGTGGCCTGCGCAGGAACCTGGAGCAGGCAAGCGAACTGGCGGAGCACGGCGGTCAGGGAGAGGTGCGGGAGTCCGAGAACCTGCTTTCGGACGTGGAGAGACTTCGCAGGTCCATGGAGTCCGCCATACGCGAGGGCAACCAAGGAGCGCGCACTGGTAGCCAGGACCCCGGGCAAGGTCAGGAGCAAGCCAGTGGTCAGCGCCAGAATGGCGGACAGCCAAGTGGATCTCAGGCCAGCCAGTCCCAGAACGGCGGATCCCAGCAAGCGCGTGGCGGGTCGCTGCAGCGTGGAGATCGAGGAGGGCGCCTAGGCGGCTGGGGTGGCCCTCGCGGACCGTTTGACCGCCACTGGCGCGGTGACTTGCGCTCGGTTCCGAGGCCTCCGGAGATGCGGCGGCGCATGGAGGAGGCACTCGAATCCAGTGCTTCCTCGGTACCCGAGCTAGCGGAGGGCGTACGCCGCACCGGAGAGCTCGATCCGCAGGACATCCTCGCTCTGCGGAACCTCGCAAGGGAAGTCAGCCAGGGCGACTACCGGAACAATCCCGAACTCCTGGAACGCGAGTACAGGAACATGCTCGCCCTGCTCGAACAGCTGGAGGTGGCGCTGCGCCGCCAAGTGGAGCTTGGTGGCAACGAAGAAGTGCGCTCGATGGTCGCCGAGCCGATACCGGAGCAGTACCGCGAAGCGGTGGCGGAGTACTATCGGCGGCTCGGCGGCTCGCAGTAGGCTGTCCAGTGTCGGGGCCCATGGACCTGAGACCTACGCAGAGCGACCTGCACCGCACACAGGCTGGATTCTCGCTGGCAGGGCTGTGTGAACGGGTCCATTCCCGTATCGTGGAGTCCGAGGTCAAGGGAGGCCTGCACCTGCGCAAGCTCTCAGAAGGGGCGCTGGTGCAGATCCGGACCCTGAACACTCTGTACTGTCTCGAGCTCCGCAGCGGCAGGACCTGGATCTCGGGCCATCCCGATCTGTGCCCGCAGCCAGTGGCTGTGGTTGTGCATGGATCCAGCTGGGGAGGCTCGATGATCAAGCGGTCGTTTCTGGGCCGCGGCATGCACATGGAGTTCGAGCATCCACGCCACCAGCGGGTGACCACGTCGCGGATCGTCTCGATCCACCAGTCCTGAGCGAGGTGCGCTACGCCAGAAGCGCACCCACATGGGCGTTCACGCCCGCGGCAAGGCCTTCGAGGCTGTAGCCACCTTCCAGGACTGACACCAAACGCCCCTCTGCGTGCCTGTCGGCGACCTCCTGCAGCATCCTAGTGAGATCGGCGAAGTCGGCGTCCAGCAGGCGGAAGCCGCCCAATGGGTCCCCGAGACGGGAGTCGAAGCCCGCCGAGATCATCACGAGATCGGGGCGGCAGTCGTCGGCCACCGGCAACAGCCGCGAGCGAAGTGCGCCCAGCACCTCGGCTCGGCCAGAACCTGCGGCCATCGGACAGTTGATGGTCGTGCCAGCGCCGGCGCCGGCGCCGGTCTCCGATGCACTGCCCGTGCCCGGGTACCACGGAGACTGATGCGTGCTGAAGAACAAGGCGGAGGGATCGCGATAGAAGATGTCTTGGGTTCCGTTTCCGTGGTGCACGTCCCAGTCGACGATCAGGACGCGTCCGAGTCCTCGGCGTCGAACTGCATGGCGGGCACCGATGGCGATGTTGTTGAAGACGCAGAACCCCATGCCGTGTTCAGGTCGTGCATGGTGTCCAGGTGGGCGCACGGTGCAGAAGGCCTGGCGAACCGGTCCATCGACGACCGCGTCCACCGCGTCGACGACTGCGCCAGCCGCAGCGAGGGCTGCCTCGAGCGTACCGTCCCCGACGTGCGTATCGCCTGTGGAGAGCATGCGGCGACCGGCCTCAATCTCCCTGTGCACCAGGTCGATGTAGCGTCCCGAGTGACATAGCTCAAGGGAGGTCCTGTCCGCGGGTTCCACATCCATGCGCTGAAGCCGGTTGGCAAGGCCGGCGGACGCCAGTCCATGCTCCACGGCGCCGAAGCGGTCAATTCTCTCGGGATGGCCGTGTGGCGTACGGTGACCGAGCGACTCTGGCGGCGAGAAGTATAGGGTCTCGGGCATGGGGTGCGGAGCCTATGGCTAACCGGGAATTATAGACGTAGTCAAGTTCCCGACATGTCCCGATGGCCTGCGACGACCAGGAACTCAAGCAAAGGGGACCGACCGAAAAGTCAATCCGCCCCAGCGGATCGGCTGAGCGGTCGGCCATAATCGTGCAGTACGTGTCCGATTCGAAGCTGCATCGCCACTGGCCTTGGTTGGCGGTTCTGCTGTGCGCCGGGCTGCTAGTGGCCTTGGCTTGGATGCAGTTCGTGTGGACAGACCAACTCAGCGAAGCCCAAGCGCAAATGATGGGAAACGCCCTAGCCAACTCGCTTCGGCAGTTCAGCGCACGCATCGAGCAAGAGGCGGCCGGACTGCTCCGAGCGTTTCAAGTGGATCCACGCGTGTCCGGCGCAATATGGACCAGCCTCGCCGCCCGTAGGGAACTATGGAGCCAGGTGAGCGACCACGGTGCGCTTCTGGAGCGGCTGCTATTCGGCATCCGGGACGAGTCCGGTCAAGTGACGTTCCACGAGATGCCTCCGGGGTCCGACATCCTTGTCAAGGCGACCGATCAGGAATCGCTGGCCGCCCTGGAGAATTTCATCGAGGGAAGTGCGGATCTTGAGGAGCCCGGCTGGGTCATCGTTCCCGAGGCGCGCGCCATCATTCGTCGGCTCGGCGTACCGTTTCGGGCGGGCAGGCGCACCCGAGCTCTGCCGGACGGTGCTGGTGGAGGCTATCTGGCGCTGGTCGTGGACTGGACGTACGTCACGGAGTCGCTCCTGCCGAAGCTGGTGGATAGGTTGTTTGGAGGCCGTGACGGCAGCGCACTGTATCAGGTCGCCGTAGCGACTCGGCGGAAGGGAACGATCGTCTTCCGCTCCGATCCCGCCATCAACGCGGATTGGTTCGCCAGCGCCGACCGCCGTCGACCGGTGCGGTTCGCGGGTCCGCGCCTACCTCTCCGAAGGCCACCAGACGACCCGGCTGCGGAACAAAGAGGGCAGGCACTGGGCCCCAGGGGAGGCACTGAACCATCCGGATCGCAGATCACCCCTGGACGGTTCAGGCCACTTCAGCGACTTCTCCCGGTCACGCTGGATGGGGAACCGTTCGACGGCCTGAGGATAGCCGCAACACACGTCAGCGGATCCTTGGAAGCAGTCGTGGAGCGGCAGCGTCGACGCAACCTAGCGGCAGGCATGGGCGTCCTATTGCTACTTGCTGGAGCAACGGCGCTCGTGATCGTCTCGGCACGAAGGGCATCGCGCTTGGCCGCCATGCAGATGGAATTCGTCGCCGGCGTCAGCCACGAACTGCGGACACCGCTGGCCGTTATCTGTTCTGTCGGCGACAACCTCGCGGACGGAGTGGTTCAAGGCGTGGAACCAGTGCGCCGATACGGCGAGCTGATCCGCGACCAAGGCCGACGATTGGCCGATATGATCGAGCAGACCCTGCAGCTCGCGGCCCTGGAGTCGCGCAAGGCGATGGTTCAAGTGTCCGAGATGGACCCCGCCAGTGCCGTGCGTATGGCGGTTGATGACGCGCGACCGATGATCGACCAAGCCGGGTTCGCCCTCGAGCAGGAGACCGAACCGGGGCTTCCAAGGGTCCTTGCCAACCCGGATGCGGTCCAAAGGGTGTTGGCCAATCTGCTTGGCAACGCCGTGAAGCATGGGGAGGCCGGTCGCTGGGTGCGTGTGGAGACCACATTCGAAAGCAACTCGGGCAGCCGAGAGGTTCGGATCCAAGTGAAGGATCGAGGTCCAGGGATACCAGCCGGCGAAGCGGAGCGTGTCTTTGACGCGTTCTATCGCGGTAGCGAGGCCACTGAGGCGGGGATCATGGGCTCAGGACTGGGACTGAAGCTTGCTCTTGACCTTGCACGGGGCATGGGCGGGAAGCTGTCATGCCACAGCGAGCCGGGCCTGGGCAGCGTCTTCACCTTGCATCTCCCGGTCGCGGGCGAAGGGACCGCCTAAAGCACCATGGCACGCATTCTCCTGATCGAAGATGAAGTCGGCATCCGGATTACCGTGGCCGATCGACTGCGGGCGGAGGGACATGAAGTCGACGAAGCCGGCGACGGCGAGGAGGGCTACAAGCGGGCGCGAGCGGGCGGAATCGACCTGATCGTGCTCGATCTCGCGCTGCCGAAGAGGCCAGGCCTCAAGGTCTGCTCGGATCTCCGCGATGAGGGCATCGTGACACCGGTGATTATGCTCACGGCCAAGGGACACGTGGACGCAAGGGTGGCAGGCCTACGCACGGGGGCGGACGACTACATCGTCAAGCCCTTCGAGATGATCGAGCTCATGGCGCGCATCGAGGCGATTCTTAGACGCGAGCACGTCTGGGGCCGGGGGACGGAGGGATGCATATACCGGTTTGGCGACGTGCGTGTCGACGCAAAGCAGGCGGCAGTGTTTCGGGGGGACCAGCAGCTGCAGGTCTCTGCAAAGGAGTACCAGCTGCTGCTTTACTTTGTGCAGCATGCGCGGGAGACGCTGTCGAGGTCCGTGCTCCTGCGTGAGGTCTGGGACTACCAAGCTACGGTGACGACCCGCACTGTGGATGTCCATGTGGGCTGGCTGCGCCAAAAGGTGGAGGTGGACCCACGTAGGCCGCGGTGGATCGTAACGCGGCACGGCATCGGGTATATATTCGACCCGGAGTGAAGCTGCTCGGGGTCAGCCGAGCCCGAGCAGCTTCAGGGCGTTGCCGGACAGGATCTTGGCGGTGGCGTCCGGATTCGGGGAGAGCCGCCCGACTGCCTCCAAGCCCTTGGCACCGATGCAGTCCGGAGAACCGGCCGTGCGGTCATTGCAGTCACTGGCCCATAGCAGTCGGTCCTGGTGGCGGTCGAGAAACCCACGCGCATGGTCCTCGTCCCGCAGCATCGAGTTGAGCCCCGAGCCCGCTGACAGGTCGCCGTAGATGTTTGGGTAGTCGGACAGAAGGCGGTCCGTGATGCCTCCCGGCGTGACGGGAGTCTTCGGATACATCACCGTTTGATCGTGGTCGCGATCGACGTTGCCCCACCAAGTCTGGGCATGCCCAATGAAGTTCACGTCGGAGTAGCGCTCCAAGATGGCGTGGAATCGCTCGATGCCTGTGTTGTAGCGGTCGTGCTGGAAGTGCATCAGCACGGGCACCTCATACGCCTTGGCAATGTCGAAGACGAGTAGCATGGCCGAGGAGTCGCAGGCGACGGGGAACTTCTGCTCGCCGATGCCCTTCGCGCCGAGGTCCAAATACCGTTCCAGGACGTTGCGGGTCTCTGGGATGTCTGGAAGCTCGTTGGCGAAGTAGACGAACTCGTCTGGATGCGATTGCGCCAAGGCAACGACGGAGTCGTTTCCCCGGGCCTCGGCGTCCAGACCGTACCGCGAGCCAGCCGGCAGCAGTACCGTCAGGGCGGCGCCCATCTCGCGCTGGTGGGTCACCAGCACTTCGTCGGTGCGGCCCTTGTAGTTGGTGTGCTGGTGGAAGTCCACAACCGTGAGTTGTGGCGCGGCACGGTCCGGGGAGGCGGGGGCATTGCCGCCTGCGCAGCTACACAGAGCGGCCGCCCCCGCACCAAGGAGTTCCCGTCTAGTCATGCTTCCACGCACCCGCTGGAGGATGCCAAGCATGATAGCCGTCTTCTATGCCCCGTTCTCGGCACATCGATCATGGACGACCGTCCGTGCGCCGTTAGGTCGCAGATCGTCCACCTACTGCGGGCGACCAGGTGCAAGGATGCAAACCTGGTCGCTCTGAGCTATTGATGGTGGGAGGACTGCAGGATGAGCGCCGAGCTACCGTCCTATTGACGTGGGACATCGTCGGTTGACACTGATGGCGTGCCGATGATCTCCCGTACCGATCCAACTGCGATGGCTGCGGACGGTGCGGTCCGCAGCCGTTTCAGCCTTCCGGTTCGGTCGGCAGACCCGCCGCGGCCGAGCGCTGCGCCGACCTTGAGCATCCCTGGCTACAGATGGTGCCGCAGCGCCCGCGTCTATTGCCCGACTCTCCACGTCCCCTCCGCGCCTTGGCCAAAGTTTGCCACCCCATTGCATGAGTCGTTTGCAATGAGCACATTGCGGTCGCGGAATCAGGCGTGTGGCACTGCATTCCATGCATGTTCCCTTCGCCGTCTGGGCTGGACGACCAGCTTGCGGACCCCGCCCGGCGAGGCGTCCACGCCCAGCCGCTCGTGGATCGCCCGCTGCCAGGACTCGGCCTGCGTCGCCTTGCGCGCGTGCAGCATGCGTCCGTCCGCCTGGCGGAAGACCGCGGTCACCCGCCGCTGGCCCGCCAGGCGACGGCGCAGCGTCGTCCAGCTGGCCGTCTCCCCGCCCGCCCGCAGGCGCTGCCGGACCACCGGGACCAGCTGGCAGGCGAGCACCGACAGGCACAGGTGGCCCGCGCTGCGCGCGGGCCTGCGGTGGTGGATCGGGCGCGGTCCCAGTGCGCTCCCGAGGGAGCGGAGGACGGCCTCCAGGTCGGTCCGCGTCACGCAGGTGCGCCACAGCCGCTCGGCGTCCCAGCCGACGCTGCTGGCGCGCAGGCCGTAGACCCCGGGATGGGTTGCCCTGCTGCCCTCCAGCGGCTGCCGGTCCCCGGCCACCGCCGTCGCGTTGCGGCCCCTGTCGTCGGCCTGCACGTCGATCGCGCAGTGCGGGGCGGCGGACGGATGGCGGGCCTGCAGCCGTGAGATGCGCTGCCAGACCTTCTCCACGCGCCTGGTCGTGCCCTGGCGCGACAGGCCCTCGTGCAGCGTCCGCAGAGCCGTCTCGAGGCGCGCGCCGGCCCGCCCCACCATCGCCCGCTCCTGCTCCGCCCGCTGCGCGGACGCGCAGCGCAGGCGCGTCCCGCCGTTCCCGTCCGTCTCGGCGCAGGCCAGCACACGCTGCCCGCGGGCGGTGCCGATGGCCACCGCCCGGCTCTCGTCGAAGCCGCGCCGCCGCGCGCGAAGCCGCTGGCGTCCAGCACCAGGCCCAGCGTGAGCAGCGGACAGTCGTGGCGCTTCTCCCTGGAATGGCCGCGGCGGGCCAACGGCTGCCGGTCCGCCGCGCCCTCGAAGCACGTGCTGGTCAGGTCGTGCAGGGTAACGGTGGGCTGCAGACCGGCGTCTCCCCCGTGGGCCCGTCGGCCGCCCTGCCGCGGGTCGACGGCGACTCCCTGGAGCTGGTCCGCCCGCGCTCGGTCGGGGTCGAGCACGTCGCCCTGTGGGCCATGCGGCAGCTCCGTCCGCCGTCCCTGCTCGAGGAGCTGGGCCTGTCCGGTGCGCAGCGCGCCGCCGCCCTGTTCGACCTGCACCAGCTGGGCGGCGCTGCGCTGGGCCTCGTCCTCGACCGCGGGGGAGCAGGCCCCGAACTCGAGGGACCGCTGGGGGGCGAGGATGCGCTCGACGCGGGCGCACAGCGCCGGCCAGTCCCCGTGCGGCAGGGCGAAGTGGCGGCCGAGGTTGAGCAGGGTGCGCTGGTGCACCCTGGAGCCGCAGCGGACGGAGCGGACGAGGCGGTGGATGAAGTGGGGCTCCTGGCCCTTGGCGCGGGGGCGGGTGGAGGTCCGGCGGACAAACATGCTCCGATGGGAGCAAGCTCTGGGACGAGAGTCAATAAATTGTAATTTGTCGTGGCACTACATTTGGGGTTTCCGGAAGCTGGCCATTGAAAACCAACGAATTGCGGTGCAAAACACGCCGAATTCCGCCAAAATCTCTCCTCGTTTGGCGAACTTGGTTTGGGAACGTGCAGGTGCGGTGCTCACGCTTAATGATCGTTTCCACTCAAGGGAATCGGTCGCCTGTGATTTTGAGAATCTCTACCCATTGGTACGATCAAGGTCTATCGGATTGTATGTAAATTTCTACGTGTAGAACTCCAATATGTCATGAATTTTCCGATCCAATGGCGGTAGAATACAGTCTAAATCCCGTAGGTATCGATCTCGGTATCAGCGAACGAATCGTAACCAGTGATGTCTACGCGGTGCAGGGTCGAAGACTGAATTTTCAAGGTATGAAGGAGATTAAACGTCGACTCAGTCGTGCGATGTGAGACAGAAGCTCTCGACACAGAAAGAAACAATAGCTTGCAAAATAGTGGCAACAAGTACGAGAGAGGGAACCTGGGTATCTGCATGAACTGACCGCTTGGATGCTGAAAAATGGTTCAGGGGAATAGATTGCGAAGGATTCGAGTGTAGAGTCCATGACCACCGAATTATGTTTGGCTCAACAGATCATGGATGAAGACTGAAGTGCCTTTTGAATGGTTTGGATTTCAAAGCTAAGAATTCCAGTGATTGTCTAGAGAAATTTCATCACGAAAATACGACATGGGCTTACAGTTGGTGTGGGAATGTGCCCGATATCTTGATCGGGTTAGTAGTTCGCATCAATCGTTGTAATTCTTGCGATTTTTTTCAGATTTTGACCAGAATTTTGTGAGACATGTGCTCGCTTTAGGACTCAATCTCACGATGTAGGGTAGGCACTTACTCGAAATGCATTAGGTAGTGAGACAACTGTGTTTTTGAGCTCTTGCCTAAGTTAAGATAGTTCATAGAATCATTGGTGTGGTTATCCAAGCATATAATTCCCCCGATTTTCATTCCGTCTTCCGTGACTCGCAACAGAAGCGGGCGCGGTGTCTCGGGATCAGCCGCCAGACGATCCGCCACTAGATCCAGTCAGGCTGACAGGACGGGGACCTGTCTCCGGGGCTGGCTGCCTCGGTCAAGATGAGCGACCTGACCATGCTCTACGAACCAACGTAGTCGCGACCGATCTGATCAAAAGGGGCTCTAGTTCTAGCCGTTGAGCGTTTGGCGCCACGTCAACCAGTTGCCAAGGGTGGATCCTCCAGCGTTACGTTAGTGGCCGGCACAAAGCCCATGTAAGGCTGTGCTTGGACGACTGGAGTGAACGATGTCTACAACGCCAAGGCGATGTCGACAGGCGGTGCGAATCGTGCGGCTCGTGACAAGTGCTGGATCTTGACACATCCATACGCAAGGGGAGCCAGCGATCCGTCCGATGACCGACGCATCCTGCAGCTCCATGGATCTATCGCTGCCTGTTAGCGAGGCGAACGTCGCGTGTCGACCTGAGATAGTCGCGGCTTGAAGAGGCGAGAGCACTGAACATCAATGCATCACATGTCCCACGATGTGATGCATTGATACCACCTTGACGTTAGACCCTGACCTGGCGGTCGTGAACGAGACGCTGGGGTGCGGTCTGCAGGCCATGGCCGAGCCTGCCGGCTAGCCGCCAACCTGCTGGTCTACGCGCACGTGGCTTCTTTCCCCCAGTCTGCAGCGGATTCCCAACCACGCGTCGCCTCGCGGCAACTGGGGTTCGGCTCCTCCGCGAACGCGCAGTGGAGGAGCCATGCCGCGATCCGGATCCCCGGGCACGATGTGATCTCCAGCGCTCCTGGCTTGGGGAATGTGCCGCCCGGCGAAACCCGTGTCGGCCATCCCGATTCGTGGATGCTTTCGTGGGAACCGAAGACCTGATCGCCCTTCCTGCCCCTCCCCCATTCATTCCGGGAGACGGAGGCGAGGGCTCGGCTAGACGGTCGTCAGCACTGCGCAGGATGCTGTTCGGAGGTCGCATGGATGCGGATGTCCGAGGCAACCGAAGAACGGCCCGTGCGGAAGCGGACGGCGCCCGTGTCGCTCGCCCGACGCGACCGCCGCCAGGGCTCTCCGCATTCCCACGTTTCGGAGTCTGCTCGGCGTCCCCTT